>NZ_BAABIQ010000004.1:0-9340 GCF_039542865.1 Olivibacter ginsenosidimutans
CGGTTCATCTTTCCGTATTGCTCGAAAAATGACACCTCATCATATTTATTTTCTTTCATTAGTTATGCACGGTAAATATTAACGTAAAAATAATCAAAATAACTTTCACAGAGGCATTTCTCACTGTGCCAATTTGGGGTTGTTCAGTCTGTTGCCCGAAGCATAGGGCGAGAATTACGAAGAAGAACAGTTTGCCAATCAAATGAAGAAAAAGAAGAAACACCGAAAACGGGGAAGACAACAATAATTTCTTTTAACCATCAATGACCAGGATTACCATCTTGGTCATTGTGGTTTTAAACCAGTGTCAAACTAAGCCACCAAAAGCCATCCGACACCGCTTTGGATAAGCCCTTTTAAATAGCCTCTAAATTTCCTGCATCACTAAATTTTTTTGTTATGCAGGGAGAAGACGATTTGAGAGGATTAGCCAAAATCATAGCTTTTATGCGTGCTGTAAGTATTCTTTTGGTCCTGATGCACTTTTATTGGTTCTGTTACGGGTTCTTTGCCGAACGTGGTTGGACACTGGAAATTATCGGCAAGATACTGACCAATTTTAACCGTACCGCAGGGCTCTTTGCCCATACGCTTTACACTAAGATTTTTGCATTGCTGTTGTTGGCGTTAAGCTGTCTCGGCACTAAAGGCGTAAAGAATGAAAAGATAACATGGGCTAAGATTTACACTACGTTAGTTATAGGCCTTGTGCTGTTCTTTCTGAACACGCCATTGTTAAAGCTGTCGGCAGGTGTTGCCACATCTCTTTACATCCTTACAACGAGCTTGGGTTATATAGCTTTTCTCATGGCAGGGGTTTGGATGAGCAGATTACTCCGGAACAATCTGATGGATGATGTTTTCAATAATGAAAACGAGAGTTTCCAACAGGAAACCCGTCTGATAGAAAATGAATATTCGGTCAATCTTCCCACAAGGTTTTTTTACAAAGGCAAGTGGAACAATGGATGGATTAATATCGTCAACCCTTTTCGAGCCTCGATTGTACTTGGTACTCCCGGCTCCGGAAAATCCTACGCCATTGTAAACAATTACATCAAGCAACATATCGAAAAGGGATTTGCGATGTATATCTACGATTTCAAGTTTGACGACCTTTCCACGATTGCCTACAACCATTTGCTGAAACACTCCGATAAGTATAAGGTAAAGCCCAAGTTTTATGTTATCAATTTTGACGACCCACGCCGTAGCCACCGATGCAATCCACTTAGCCCTGCCTTTATGACGGATATTTCCGATGCTTACGAAGCCTCTTATACCATCATGCTTAACCTTAACAGGTCGTGGATTTTGAAGCAAGGGGATTTTTTTGTCGAAAGCCCAATTATATTGCTCGCTTCAATCATTTGGTACCTGAAAATCTATGAAAACGGGAAGTATTGCACATTTCCCCATGCTATTGAATTGCTTAATAAAAAATATGCAGACGTGTTTACTATACTTACTTCATATCCCGAACTGGAAAACTACCTATCGGCTTTCATGGATGCGTGGCAGGGCGGAGCGCAAGACCAGTTGCAGGGACAGATAGCATCGGCAAAAATTCCTTTGTCACGGATGATTTCGCCACAGCTTTATTGGGTGATGACGGGGGATGATTTTTCACTGGACATCAACAACCCCCAAGAGCCGAAAATCTTGTGCGTAGGTAATAACCCCGACCGTCAAAATATCTATTCGTCCGCTTTGGGATTGTACAATTCGAGGATTGTAAAACTTATCAATAAGAAAGGACAGCTTCAAAGTTCCATTGTCATAGACGAATTGCCCACCATTTATTTTAGGGGTTTGGATTTTATCAGTACGGCACGTTCAAATCGGATTTCGTCACTTTTTGGCATCCAAGACTATTCGCAGTTAACGAGGGATTACGGCGACAAAGAAAGCAAGGTTATACAAAATCTGGTCGGGAATATCTTTAGTGGACAGGTCGTTGGGGAGACAGCAAAAACACTTTCTGAACGCTTTGGAAAGGTATTGCAGAAACGGCAGAGCATCACCATTAACCGCAATGATAAATCCACTTCCATATCCACCCAATTGGACACGCTTATACCTGCATCGAAAATATCCACGCTTACACAAGGTATGTTTATCGGAGCAGTAGCGGATAACTTCGATGAGCGCATCGAGCAGAAAATCTTTCATGCTGAAATCGTGGTGGATAACGAAAAGGTTTCTGCCGAAACCAAAGCCTACAAAAAGATACCGCAGATATTATCCTTTACCGATGAACACGGCAACGACAATATGAAGCAGGTCATCGAAGCCAATTACAGGCAGGTCAAAGCGGACGTTGTGCAGATTGTGGAAAGTGAAATGGAGCGGATTAAGAACGACCCCGATTTACAGCATTTGTTAAACACAGATTGTTCTGACACGTAAACCAAAAGTTTTTTCAACCACTAAAGAGATTACTTAACATAGGTTCATTGCCTGATTTTTCTATTCTTGAGACCTTAGCAGAAAATAATGTGATATGAAATATAAGGACATAGGAGAATCAGAGAAATTAGACCAAGTAATCAAAGAGATGAAAAATATTTTCAGAACTGTACCATATGGCGTCGATCACACAATGAAGGTGTTAGAAAATACACGGACGATTATTGAAAGAGAAAATGTAGACAGTCAGACTGGTTGTATTATAGAGTTAAGTGCTGTTTTACACGACATAGGTTCTGTGGAAGCATTACGCAAATATGGATCAATGGAGGGACATCTCCAAGAGCAGGAAGGAGTACCAATTGCAAGAAATATATTAAGTGAACATAATTATGAACCATTCGTAATTGAAAGAGTATGTTATATAGTTGGAAACCATCACACGCCTGAAAAAATAGATGGAAAAGATTTTCAGATTCTTTGGGAGGCAGACCTTATTGAAAACATGCAAGTTATGGATTGCACTAAGGACACAGAAACCTTAAGACAATTTGTTTCAAAAAAAATCAAAACACAAGCGGGTAAGGCGCTTGCTTTATGTAAATACAGTTAATCGGGGGAAATTTGGTAATGAAATTTATTATTTTATTTTTCCTGACATTCACGTGTTATGATATAGTTGCTCAAATACAGATACAAGTCAAAACAGAGTATTTAGGAGAATCAAGCTATAGGAAGACCGACGGTAAAACCTATCAAAAAGTGGGAGATGCAAAAGGTTCCGCTGTAATTTATCAAGCGGATGTACACATTCCTCTGTCGGTGAAGCTAAATGAAAAGAATCGTCCTACAATATGGTCGATAAGCGGAAGATTTGCACAGGCGCGATTAAACAATCGTAATTTTGACGAACCTATAGTAACGGATAGAATTATGAATGTTGGCTTGAATCTAAATCATTTACGTCCTTTGAACCATAAATGGTCAATTATGGCAAGTATAGGTGGAGGCACATACATGCCGAGTACGGAGTTTTCCCAAATAAGATTCAAAAACACACTTGGTAGTATCGGAACAGTATTCATATATCATTTAAGGTCAAACTTGGACTTAGGGGTAGGAGCTGCTATCAATAACTCCTTTGGATATCCGATGTTATTTCCAGCACTTTATCTCAATTGGAAAATGGAAAGGAAATATAATGTTGAAATCAATGTTTTGGACGGCTTGGAAATGTGTTTCCGATATGACCTGAACAACATCTTCCGATTAAATGTAATCGGGGAGATGAATGGACAAACAGCTCTTTTAGAACAAGATGGAAAAGATAAGATTTTCTCGCATGCTTATATAATAGGAGGCGTTCGTCCAGAGATAAAAATTGGCGACAACATATTCTTAAATATCACGGCCGGAGTTAACGCTTGGAGACCATCGCAAATGACTGAAAGAACGATAAAAAGTATATTCAAAAAACAACAGTACTACTTTAAGGCTTCGCCCTACGTTGCTACGCAGTTAAAAATAGTGCTATGAATAATATAGGCTGATAACAAGCTGAAAGATTAAGTAAAAAATGAAATCTAAAGCTTGTTATGGGTTTAACGAGAAATTTACTAAAAAAGACAATTATAATATGATATATACAGAAACTGAAGTGTTCGACTTAATTCTAAACTGTGAGCATACACCAAAAGTCGTTCTCATGTGTGGACTGTCAGGTTCCGGAAAAACCACATTCGCAAAACAGTTAGAATGTTATGGTTTTCATAGGCTATCGGTCGATGAAGAAATATGGAATAACTATGGTCAGTTCGGAATAGATTATGCTGAAGAAGAATATGATAAGCTATCAGCTTTAGCAGAAAAGGCACTGTTTATTCAGTTTTTGGAACTTCTAAAATCCAAACGGAATATAGTAGTAGACTTTAGCTTCTGGCAAAAAGAAAAGCGTAACGAGTTTAAGCGGATAGTGGAAACAAACCACGGAAAGTGGTTTCTTGTTTATATGAACCCTCCTATTTCAGCAATAAAAAACAGACTGAAAATAAGAAATAAAACTTTTGAGGCAAATGCCGCTTTTCCGATTACAGATTCCATCCTAAACAAATATATACATGGCTTTCAAATTCCCGAGCAAGAGAATCAATTGGAAATTGTATCTATATAAACACAGAGGGGTTGGGATGATTGTACTTAATTTTACTAAATTTGTTAGAAAACATCAGGATGGATATCAAAATAATACAGCCTGTACCACCCCTCCGAAAACATATTCGTTTTTTCTTTATAATGGAAAATACGAGCACTGCTTTTATTGGAAAATTCAAAATAATTCCCGAGGGCGTACCGGGTATGATTTTTCAGGAAAATCCCACGGTCTTTTACGATAAAGACAAGCAAACATTACCCCAATCTTTCTTATTTGGGCAAGCTACTCAGTACTCACAGCTTACGGCAACGGGTAGTTTTCGAAATATTGGCGTCAGTTTCCAACCCGCAGCTTTAAGAACTGTTTTCAGAATAGAAGCAATTGAATTAACGCAACGACACATTGACATCAATGATTTAGTTAAAACCACTATAAATGACCAACTTCTAAATACACAAACATTAGAACAAAAAATAGCGGTTTTAGAACATTTTTTCTTACAACAAACAACAGACTGTAAAGGTGAAAATGATAGAGTAAAATTTGCGTTAAACCAGTTTCAAAAAGGTCAGGAATTAAAACAGTTGCAAGCCGATTTGAAAATATCAGAACGCTCGTTGGAACGTCTGTTTAAATCATATATAGGCATTTCCCCAAAGTTGTATTCAAGAATCTGTCGCTTTCAGTCAGCTTTAAAAAAGCTAAGAACGGCTAACTTTAATGCTCTTACGGAAATAGCCTATTTAGAGAATTATTTTGACCAATCTCATTTTATCAGAGATTTTAAATATTTTACAGGCACGACTCCAAAGTCATTTCTTCTTAATGCAAACGAACAATTGCCCAATTTTCCGGAATTGAAGTTTTAGTACTGTCGGTTTTATCCAATTTTCAAAAAACGGGGGACTTTAACTTTGTTGAATTAATCAAAAACAGTTTAAAATGAAAAAAGTAATTGATTGGTTTGAAATTTATACATCCGATTTTGACAGGGCAAAGAAATTTTACACAACAGTATTTGACTGCGGATTTAATGAAACGACAGTGAACAACGAAAGACACAGCCAAATGAGATATGCCATTTTTGAAAGCAGTGAAAACAAGCAAGAGATTGGCGGTGCGCTTGTTAGAATGGATGAAGCAAAACCCGGTATTGGCGGTGTTTTAATTTATTTTGCAACCGAAGAAATCAATACAGTATTAAACCGTGTTAAAGCTGCAGGTGGAAAAATTATTCGTCGAAAGTTGAACGTGGGGGATTTTGGTTCTATTGCTTTAATAGAAGATACAGAGGGGAATATGATTGGATTACATGCTAAAAAATAGCTTCATTATAATTACGCTTGATATTAATAATAAAATAAGGAAATGGGAAGAGATAAAGTCATAAAGCCGGATAATACCGCAGTAAGAACCGCATTATGGAGAGCGTTACACGTTCAGACAGATGCAAAACCTCATATACTTGAAGATGAAATAGGATTCAAGTTAATTGCACCTGATGATGATTGGCAGGAACGTCCTGACATGAAATATACCAAACGGCTGCGGGCTTCTATCGTAGCCCGTTCACGTTTTATTGAAGATATAGCTAAAGAGCAAATTGAAAAAGGAGTAAAACAATACGTTTTGCTTGGTGCAGGATTGGATAGTTTTGCCCAACGGAACACGGCCATAAGTTCCTATGTTGATATTTATGAAATTGACCAGCACGATACTTTGACTTGGAAAGAAGAAAAGCTGATTGAAAACGGCTATAAAATCCTCGGCAATCTTCACTTTGTACCTGTCGATTTTGAAATCTCATCTTGGTGGGACGAGCTATTAAATAAAGGTTTTAATGTTGAACAAAGGGCTTTTGTATCTTGTATCGGTGTTACGCTTTATCTTACCAAAGAAGCGATTACCGACACACTGAAAAAAATGACTTTGCTTGCACCTGGTTCTACTATTGCAATGGCCTTTTATCTGCCATTGGAATTACTTGATGAAGAAGACAAGCCATTAATGGAAATGTCGATAAAAGGAGCGGCAGCTTCAGGTACTCCTTTTGTAAGTTTTTTTTCGGTTGAAGAAATTATAAAACTCGCTGAAAAAGTAGGTTTAAAAGAAATACAGACAATCTCCACAAAAGATATGACGGAAAAATACTTTAAGAACAGAACAGACAACCTTCTACCAGCAAGCGGAGAATTTTTCTTAGTGGCAAAGACCTTATAAAACATGAAAAAGAATAGTTCCTTGCAACCAATATGTAGTCATATAAAATGGCTGAAAGTAATGTTTTTGCTGGTGTTTTACCGTAGGTTAACATAGTTATGAGATATCCGCACAAAAACCGGTTTATTATAAAAATGCTAAATTTGTATCTCCTTTCTTTAAAGACAGACTAAAAAGAGAATATTTTTATGGGGCACATCAGAGAATACTACGAGCGGATACTAAAATTACAGGAAACAGAATGGGAATTTATAGCTTCCCACTTTGACAGGAGGGTTTTTGCCAAAAACGAAACCATCACACGACAGGGCGAAACAGAAAAATACCTTTCCTTTGTAGAAACAGGCATCGTTCGATTTTATATTCCAGATGATGAAAACGAACTGACTTTTAATTTCTGTTTTGATAAAGAATTTACCTGTGCTTACAATTCATTCCTGACCCAGACACCATCTGAATACGAATTGCAGGCATTGACGGAAACCTTGGTTTGGCAAATATCTTATGATGATTTGCAAAAAGTATATGCAGAGACCAAAGCAGGAAACTATTTAGGGCGTTTTGTGTCGGAGAAACTGTTTTTGCAAAAAAGCAAAAGAGAATTGTCGCTTTTAAAACATACAGCCAAAGAACGGTATCTAAACCTGTTCAATGAGCAACCTGATATTTTAAAATTTATTCCGTTAAAATACGTTGCATCCTATATCGGGATAACGCCACAGGCGCTGAGTCGGATTCGTAGACAAATAGTATAGCAATCTGAAATGTCGTTGAAAATCAACGAAAAACCTGCGTAAATACTTAACATAGGTTCATTGCCTACCATGTTTATTCTTTGGAAATTTGTTGAAAAATCCAAAGAATAATGAAACGATCCATCTTAGCATACGGACACCATATCTTAAAACAGAAATGCAACGACATCGAAAAGGATTATCCTGAATTGGATAAATTAATTGCCGATATGTGGGAAACGATGGAAAATGCCAATGGTTGCGGATTGGCATCACCACAGATAGGACTTCCGGTTAGATTGTTTATCGTGGACAGTAAATCAACTTTTGATAGCCTCGGAGAAGAAGACAGAAAGTTTTATTTCCCCCAAGATGATAAAGGCATAATGGAAACTTTCATCAATGCCAAAATCATCCAACGGTCTGAAGAACTTTGGGAAGACGAAGAGGGCTGTTTAAGTATTCCAAATTTATTCTACAAAGTAAAGCGGAATTGGGCGATAACGATTGAATATTATAATCGGAATTTTGAAAAGCAAATCCGTACATTCAGTGGAACGACCGCGCGAATGATACAGCACGAATACGACCATACCGAGGGAGTTCTCTATCTCGATTATCTCAAGCCCTTGACAAAAAGGCTTATGGCTTCCAAACTTCAAAAAATCCTAAAAGGTCAAATTGTACCGACCTATCCCATGAACTTTATACGATAGAAAAAGCAGCCATCTTAAACATACTTACTTATGATAAATATTAGAAAAGCCGACATAGATGACGTGATAACTATTTCAAAATTGGGACGTATAACATTTTCAGATACGTTTGAGTCTTTTTTCAACGACAAGAACGACCTGTTGGATTACTTGGAAGACATTTTTTCGGAAAAAAGGATTCACGACAGTATACTAAAAGCGGAATCCATTTATTGGATTGCTTTCTACGATAGCATTCCTGTTGGTTATGCGAAAGTTAAACTGGACTTCACAAGCCAATTGATAATCCCACCAAATACGTGCTATCTTGATAAGATTTATGTCGTAAAAAAATTTATAAGCAAAGAAATCGGTAAAGAACTGCATAAAATTTTAATGCAAGAAATAATTGCTTTAAAATATCAGCGTATTTGGCTCTCTGTATTAAAAGAGAATCAAAAGGCAATAAATTTTTATCACAAAAAGGGCTATCAGATAATAAGTCAGTATTCACAAAACATTGGTTCTCAGAAATTCGACTTTTTTGTAATGGCACTGAATTTAGACGAAAAAGCTACATGAATTTGCATACAGGGGCGCTGTTTGTAACTTCTATTTTGTCATTCACCCTTGAGATAAATAAGTTGCTATTGAAGTTGTTTCGGAACCCCGGTCTGATAAATAGAAACATGAAAACAGTAGAAATTTTTAAAACAGATGTACGGGATGAAAAACACGCCTGTGAAATTATAAAATTCCTTTTAGTACAATACAACACTGTCTACAAAATTAACTTCGACCTTGAAGACGAAGATAATATTCTTAGAGTTGAAGCTAACCGCACTGAAATTAAATAAGAGATATTATACAAACTGTGGTTGGTTTGGGATACCGTTGTGAAAGGATAGAATAGCTTTTGATAACGAATTAATGCATAAACCACTTAATGGACAATTTTTACTATGGAATAATATCTAAACTCGAAACGGCAATCGACACAATGGAGATTGAAGCAGACTGTTCTATTGTATCCGCCCGACCAAGTGCATATTTCCTGAGCGTTGTATAATGCAGAACTTTGCTTAATGAGCAAAGAAGAAAAGAGATCACAGATGCTATCGATGGTAGCA